>NZ_CP025808.1:0-27500 GCF_003352105.1 Sulfitobacter sp. SK025
ATGCAGGCAGAATGGACGACAATTCGGGACCGGCTTTTAAAGACGGTTGGACAGAACAACTTTACTACCTGGATTGACCCGCTGACTGTTGGCCCCATCGAAGACGGCATTTGCACGTTGTTCGTGCCGACCAATTTCTTTGGCAACTATGTCAGCCAGAACTTCGCCGATCTGCTGCTGCATGAAATGCAGTCCGAAGACATCAGCATCAGCCGTCTGAAATTCGCGGTCGCCCCACAGGACAAGCCCGCCGCCATTGATCCTGCCCCAGCCCGCCCCAAGCCCGCCGCCGCAGCCCAGCCTGCGAACAGCCAGATCAACGCCGCCCCGCTTGACGCCCGCTTTAGCTTTGACAACTTTGTTGTCGGCAAACCCAACGAACTGGCCCACGCCGCCGCACGTCGCGTTGCCGAAGGTGGCCCCGTCACCTTCAACCCGCTGTTTCTTTACGGTGGTGTCGGCTTGGGCAAAACCCACTTGATGCACGCCATTGCGCAAGAGCTTCAGGTTCGCAAACCCGAACTGAACGTGCTGTATCTGTCGGCTGAACAATTCATGTATCGCTTCGTGCAGGCGCTGCGCGATCGCAAGATGATGGACTTCAAGGAAATCTTCCGCTCGGTCGACGTGCTGATGGTGGACGATGTTCAGTTCATCGCGGGCAAGGACAGCACGCAGGAAGAATTCTTTCACACGTTCAACGCCCTCGTGGATCAGAACAAACAGATCATTATTTCCGCAGACCGCGCCCCGGGCGAGATCAAGGATCTTGAGGATCGCGTAAAATCGCGTCTGCAATGCGGTCTGGTCGTTGACCTGCATCCGACCGACTACGAACTGCGTCTTGGCATCCTGCAAAACAAAGTGGAAGCGCAGCGCAAGAACTACCCCGGTCTTGAGGTCGAAGCTGGCGTGCTCGAGTTTCTGGCGCATCGCATCACCACCAACGTCCGCGTGCTGGAAGGCGCGTTGACCCGTCTGTTCGCCTTTGCATCGCTTGTCGGCCGCGAGATCAACATGGACCTGACGCAGGATTGTCTGGCCGACGTACTGCGTGCCTCTGAACGCAAAGTCAGCGTCGAAGAGATCCAGCGCAAAGTGTCCGAGCATTACAACATCCGCCTCAGCGATATGGTCGGCCCCAAGCGTCTGCGCAGCTATGCCCGCCCGCGTCAGGTCGCCATGTATCTGTGCAAGAAAATGACCAGCCGATCGTTGCCCGAAATTGGCCGCCGTTTTGGCGGGCGCGACCACACGACCGTGATGCACGGCGTGAAACGTATCGAAGAGCTCAAGCAGAACGACGGTCAGATCGCCGAAGATCTGGAACTGCTGCGCCGCTCTCTCGAGGCTTAAGAGCACCAGCTTGCACAGAAGACACGCGAAGGCCTTGACGGGCCTTCGTTTCGTGCTGAAAAGTCAACAAAACTCTTGTGAATACATTGGTATCGGGTAGTTTGCCCTCCCGGACTGCCGGAATGGAGATGGCATATGAAATTCAGCATTGAACGCGCCGCGCTGCTTAAGGCCGTATCACAGGCCCAATCCGTGGTAGAGCGCCGCAATACCATCCCAATCCTCGCCAACGTGCTGATCGAGGCCGAAGGCTCTGACGCGTCGTTCCGCGCGACCGATCTGGACATCGAAGTGGTCGACAAGGCCGCGGCGCAGGTCGAACGTGCCGGTGCGACCACGGTTTCCGCGACCACATTGCATGAAATCGTGCGCAAGCTGCCTGATGGCGCGTTGATCAGCCTGACCGCCGACAGCGCCGCGGGACGTCTGACCGTCGAAGCGGGCCGGTCCAACTTCTCGCTCGCGACATTGCCGCGCGAAGATTTCCCCGTCATGGCGACTTCTGAATACCAGTCGAACTTCAAGGCCCCTGCCCCCGTGCTGCGCCGTCTGTTCGACAAATCCAAATTCGCCATCTCGACCGAAGAAACACGGTACTATCTGAACGGCGTTTACATGCATATTTCGGACAGCGAAGGCAGCAAGGTGCTGCGCTGCGTTGCCACCGATGGCCACCGTCTGGCCCGCATTGACGCGCCCATGCCCGAGGGTGCCGCAGAAATGCCCGGCGTGATCGTGCCCCGCAAAACCGTGGGCGAGCTGCGCAAGCTGCTGGACGACGACGATATGGAAATCGCCGTTTCCGTGTCCGAGACCAAGATCCGCTTTGCCACACCGGACATCACGCTGACCTCCAAGGTCATCGACGGGACGTTCCCCGACTACACCCGCGTGATCCCGCAGGGCAATACCCGCAAGATGGAAGTCGACGCCAGCGATTTCGCCCGCGCCGTAGACCGTGTTGCGACCGTAAGCTCCGAACGGTCCCGCGCCGTCAAGCTGCAACTGGACGAAGATCGTCTGGTGCTGTCCGTCAACGCGCCTGACAGCGGTGCCGCCGAGGAAGAACTGGTCGTCGCCTATGCCGACGAGCGGCTGGAGATCGGGTTTAACGCGAAATACCTGCTTGAGATCGCAAGCCAGGTGGATCGTGAAAACGCCGTGTTCCTGTTCAACTCCTCCGGTGATCCGACGTTGATGCGCGAAGGCAATGATATGTCTGCGGTCTATGTCGTTATGCCGATGCGTGTGTGACGCTGACAGGCTACGTCGAACATCTTAACGCATTCATACCAATCGTATGAGCGGGCTTTACCTCTCCCAGCTGACGCTGTCGCATTTTCGCTCGCATAAACGTGCGGTGATCCATTGCGACGCGCGGCCTGTGTCTATTTTCGGGCCCAATGGCGCGGGAAAGACCAATATTCTGGAAGCCGTGTCTTTGTTGTCCCCCGGCCGCGGCCTGCGCCGGTCAAGCGCGTCGGATATGACGCGCCGGCCAGAGGCGCTTGGCTGGAAGATCACCGCACATCTGCACAGTCTGGGCCAGATCCACGAGGTCGAGATCTGGTCAGAAGCAGGTGCCGCGCGGCAGGTGCGGATTGACGGCAAGGCGACGGCGCAGACCGGATTAGGGCGCATTGCGCGGGTGCTCTGGCTGATCCCGTCGATGGACCGTCTGTGGATCGAAGGCGCCGAAGGTCGCCGCCGTTTCCTTGACCGCATGACGCTCAGCTTTCTGCCTGACCATGCGGATCAGTCGCTTGCCTATGAAAAGGCCATGCGCGAACGCAACCGCCTGCTGAAAGACATGGTGCGCGAACCGTCGTGGTATGTCGCACTGGAACAGCAAATGGCCGAAGCCGGAAGCGCGATCCACGCCAACCGTGTTGCCGCCTTGCAAGCCATCACCGAGGCGCAGGCGCAGGCCGAGACCGCCTTTCCCACCGCGACTCTTGATCTGATCTGCGACATGCCCCCCACCGCCGAGGGGTTGCGTCAGGCGCTCGCCGATAACCGGATGCGCGATCTGTCAGCGGGACGGACCCTGATCGGGCCCCATCGCGCCGATCTTGAAGGGGTCTATGCCGCCAAGGACGTGCCCGCGCGCGATTGTTCAACCGGAGAGCAGAAGGCCCTGCTGGTGTCGCTGATCCTTGCGAACGCCCGCGCATTGGCCGCGGATTTCGGCGCGCCGCCCCTGCTGCTGCTCGACGAGGTCGCCGCCCATCTGGACGCCGACCGCCGCGCCGCGCTGTATGACGAACTCAGCGCCCTTGGGGCCCAAGCCTGGATGACCGGCACCGGAGAGGAGCTGTTCGACACGCTCGGCCCCCGCGCCCAACGGCTTGAGGTGACAGAGACCCTCGGCCTATCAACCGCAAGGATGCTTCCATGACCATCGCCCTGCCCGATCTGCTCCTGTACTGCGGCGCCCTTGTGATCCTGTTTCTGACCCCGGGCCCTGTCTGGCTTGCCATCATGGCACGCGCGCTGTCGGGCGGGTTTGGCGCGGCCTGGCCGCTCGCCCTTGGGGTGGCGATCGGTGATATGCTCTGGCCGCTGGTGGCGGTGCTTGGCATCAGCTGGATCCTGTCGGTGTTTGATGTGTTCATGCTTGGCATGCGCTGGATCGCCTGTGCCGTGTTCCTGATCATGGGCGTGTTGCTGATCCGCCATGCCGACGCCAAGATCGACCGCGACAACCGTCTGACCCGCCCCGGCGCATGGGCCGGCTTCGGTGCCGGGTTGCTGGCCATTCTGGGCAACCCAAAGGCCGTTCTGTTCTATATCGGTGTGCTGCCGGGCTTCTTTGATCTGCGCCATGTCACCGCCTTGGACGTGGGCGCGATCATCGCCGCATCCGTCGCGATCCCGTTGTTCGGGAACCTTGCGATCGCCGCTTTAGTGGGCAAATTGCGCGGCCTGATGACCGACCCGGCGACCCTGAAACGCATCAACATCGTGGCCGGTGCGCTGCTGATCTGCGTAGGTTTGCTCATCCCCTTCGTCTAACGCAAAATCTTGTGTCAGGCGCGTGACAATCGTGGCGGAAAACACTATAAATTGGGTAACAAAAGAAGGTTTCCCAAAATGTCCGACACCGATCAGCTCCCCGAGGAATATGGCGCAGATTCCATTAAGGTTCTCAAAGGCTTAGAAGCGGTTCGCAAACGTCCGGGCATGTATATCGGTGACACCGATGACGGGTCGGGTCTGCACCACATGGTCTATGAGGTCGTGGACAACGGTATTGACGAGGCGCTGGCCGGTCATGCGGATGCGGTGAACGTCACAATTCACGACGACAGCTCTGTTTCGGTCAGTGACAACGGGCGCGGTATTCCCGTCGGCATCCACCAGGAAGAAGGCGTTTCCGCCGCCGAGGTCATCATGACCCAGTTGCACGCGGGCGGTAAGTTCGACAGCAACTCGTACAAGGTATCCGGCGGTCTCCACGGCGTGGGCGTTTCGGTTGTGAACGCGCTGTCCGATTGGCTGGAACTGCGCATTTGGCGCGAAGGCAAGGAACATGTCGCGCGCTTTGAAGGCGGTTTCACCACCAAACATCTGGAGGTCGTGGGCCCCACCGAACGCACCGGCACCGAAGTCCGGTTCATGGCCTCGACCGAGACGTTTTCGAACCTCGACTATAGCTTCGAGACGCTGGAAAAACGTCTGCGCGAACTGGCGTTCCTGAACTCCGGCGTGCGCATCATCCTGACCGATGAACGCCCTGCCGAACCTCTGCGGACCGAGCTTTTCTATGAAGGCGGCGTGAAGGAATTCGTAAAATACCTCGACCGGTCGAAAACCTCTGTCATGCCCGAACCGATTTTCATCTCGGGCGAGAAAGACGATATCGGCGTCGAAGTCGCGATGTGGTGGAATGACAGCTACCACGAAAATGTCCTGCCCTTTACCAACAACATCCCGCAGCGTGACGGCGGCACCCACACCGCGGGCTTCCGCGGGGCGCTGACGCGGACGATCAACAACTACGCGCAGTCCTCAGGTATCGCGAAGAAGGAAAAAGTATCCTTCACCGGGGATGACGCCCGCGAAGGCCTGACCTGCGTGCTGTCGGTCAAGGTGCCGGACCCCAAGTTCAGCTCGCAGACCAAGGACAAGCTTGTCAGCTCCGAAGTACGCCCCGCCGTCGAAGGCCTGGTGAACGAAAAGCTGGCCGAATGGTTTGAAGAAAACCCACAGATCGCAAAGATCGTCGTCGGCAAGATCATCGAAGCCGCCCACGCCCGCGAAGCGGCGCGCAAGGCCCGCGACCTGACCCGCCGCAAGACCGCGATGGATGTGAACTTCCTTGCGGGCAAGCTCAAGGATTGCTCTGAAAAAGACCCGTCCAAAACCGAAGTCTTTCTGGTGGAGGGTGACTCCGCCGGTGGCTCTGCGCAAACGGGACGCGACCGCCAGACACAGGCGATCTTGCCCCTGAAAGGGAAGATCCTGAACGTCGAACGAGCCCGGTTTGACCGGATGCTGGGCAGTCAGGAAATCGGGAACCTTGTTATGGCGCTCGGCACCGGGATTGGCCGCGATGAATTCAACATCGATAAACTGCGCTACCACAAGATCGTCATCATGACCGATGCGGACGTTGACGGCGCGCACATCCGTACGCTTTTGCTCACGTTCTTCTACCGTCAGATGCCCCAGCTGATCGAAAACGGCCATCTCTATATCGCGCAGCCGCCCTTGTACAAAGTGTCGCGTGGCAAGTCCGAGGTCTACCTCAAGGATCAGGCCGCGATGGAGGACTACCTGATCCAGCAAGGCATTGAAGGCGCTATGCTAAAACAGGGCAATGGCGAGGAAATCACCGGTCAGGATCTGGCCCGCGTCGTCGATCTGGCCCGCCAGATGCGTCGTGTTCTCGAAGCTTTCCCGACCCATTACCCCCGTCATATTCTGGAACAGGCCGCCATCGCCGGTGCCTTTGTGCCGGGCGCGGTCGATGCTGATCTGCAAGGCGTGGCCGACAAGGTCGCAGAGCGTCTGAACCTGATCGCATTGGAATGGGAACGTGGCTGGCAAGGCCGCATCACCCAAGACCACGGCGTCCGCCTCGCCCGCATCCTGCGCGGCGTGGAAGAGGTGCGCACCCTCGACGGTCGTATGCTGCGGTCGGGCGAGGCCAAACGCTCGGGCGGGTTCACAGAGCATCTGCAAGACGTCTACGGCACGCCCGCCAAACTGGTGCGCAAAGACCGTAGCCAGCTGATCCACGGCCCCATGGACCTGCTGGAAGCGATCCTTGCCGAAGGTGAAAAAGGTCTGTCCCTGCAACGCTACAAAGGTCTGGGTGAAATGAACCCCGATCAGCTGTGGGAAACCACGCTCGACCCCGACGCCCGCACCCTGTTGCAGGTTAAGGTCGCGGATATGGCCGAAGCAGACGACCTTTTCACCAAGCTGATGGGCGACGTCGTAGAACCCCGCCGCGAATTCATCCAGCAAAACGCGCTCAGCGTCGAGAACCTGGATTTTTAAGCGATTGTAGGGAAGCATATAAAATTGCGTGGCGCGCATAAGTTTGCGCGTCGCAGATGCAGCCAAATATTCGGAAATTCTGTTAATTCAATAACTTATTTGATTCACTCAAATATGGATGGCTTATAGGATCGCGCCAGGCTTGCCACCTCCCCCTTCAAATCCGAGTGAATATTCCAATTAGCCTTCAATCACTCCATCCCCATTGCCCATGACATTGGACTGGCCCCTTTCGCACCGCCCCAATCGGCTCCTCGTTTTATGTTTACAATTACATTCGTTTAGGGCAGGCGGCGATTACGGCCCAAACCCGCCTTTGTCGACCTTTGGGCATGCTGCGCCGCGGCGCGGCAGACCGGACTTTCGCTACAATTGCAAACTCTGCGATGAACGACATCGCACACCGCGCGGCAGAGCCGAATTTGTTTTTATCTGGCAGTGCAGGTGCGGGCGCTGTTTGCGTCCCGCACCTGTCGTGCTTGCGCTTTGCGGCTGGCGTCAAGCGGGGGCGTCGGCCGGAGCCACGAATGTCATGCCAACTCTCTCGGCGACGGTTAACACCGACGGAATATCCGGCTCGCTGGGTTCGGGAAGGTCGGTCTGGCCCTCGGGCAGAGGCTGTCCGATTTCGGTGAAGAACCTGTCGTGCATGTGTCCGGGCGCATTGATGATCAGGAGGCGGGCCGGCCTGTCTCCGACAGCTTCAAACGCGTGAACAGCCCCGTCGGGAATGGCGACGTGATCTCCCGGACCAGCCAGGATTTCCTTTCCGTCGACCATGAAACCGACCTGCCCGTCCATCACATAGAAGGACTCAGTCTCACCTGCGTGGTGGTTCGGCGGTGCCCCGGCGCCAACCGGGACAAGGCATTCGACAAAGCAGAACTTGTCCATCGTCTCCGACGGAAAAGCATGGAACTTCATGAGAATGTTCAGAACGTTATACGTCCGGGGGCGATCCAGCATCTTGATCCTCCTTGGGTTGATCATGGAAACTGACCGGAGGCTACCAGTGCCAGGTTAATCTGTTAAATCGTTAGATAATATGATATCAATTCGCATGGCGAATTTATCAAGTTTCGACCTTAACCTTCTGCGTGTGCTCGATGCGCTTCTGGTCGAGCATTCTACCGTCCGGGCCGCCGGGCGTTTGGGCCTGTCACAGCCAGCAGTTTCCGGAGCGCTGAAAAGGCTTCGCCTGTCGCTCGGCGACGAATTGTTCTTTCGGAGCGGACAGAAGCTCGAAGCGACCGAGTTCGCCCTCTCGCTCAAAGAACCTCTTCAAGACATCCTGTGCCGTGTCGAAGCGCTGATCCGCGCAAAGGATGCGTTCGACCCTGCGACCGCCGAACGCAGCTTCCGGATTTCGGGCAGCGACTTCTTTGCTGAAATGCTCATGCCGGCCTTGGCTGAGCATTTGACGGCGCATGCCCCTTCGCTGCGGGTTCACCTCGTAGATCTTGTCCCGGATGACCGTGTAAGCACCTTGGCAAGCCAAAACGTGGACTTCGCCTTGCTCCCCGAGACGCCGCTACCCGACTGGGCAGAGGGCCTGTCAACGGCGGAGTAAAATTCGGCCATTGTGGCGGAGCAAAAGTCGGCCAGTTTGGGGCGAGCGCCTTGGAGCGTGCGGCCCTCATATAGCAAGCCCGGTCCAAGGCGCATTGGCCGTCAGGCCAATTCTGTGAGGTTCATTTGTTAGCGGCGGCGAGGCGGGCGCGGCTTTGATTGAGGCGGTAGCTTTCGCCGTTCATCTCGAGGATGTTGACGTGGTGTGTCAGCCGGTCCAGCAGCGCGCCGGTCAGGCGTTCGGTGCTGAAGGTTTCGGTCCACTCCTCGAAGGGCAGGTTGCTTGTGATCAGGGTCGACCCTCGCTCGTAGCGCTGTGAGATCAGCTCGAACAGAAGCTCGGCGCCGGTTTTGCTCAAGGGGACGAATCCCAGCTCGTCGATGATCAGCAGTTTGACCTTGGCGAGTTTGCGCTGGAGTTGCAGGAGGCGTTTTTCGTCGCGGGCCTCCATCATCTCGTGCACGAGGGCTGCGGCGGTCACGAAGGCGACAGGCAATCCTTTCTGGCAGGCAGCCAGTCCCAGCCCGAGGGCGACATGGGTCTTGCCGGTGCCGGAGGGACCGAGCGCGATCACATTCTCCTTGCGTTCGATCCATTCGCAGCGCGCCAGCTCCAGCACCATCATCTTGTTGAGCGACGGGATCGCCTTGAAGTCGAAGCTGTCCAGGCTTTTGATGGTCGGGAACTTTGCGGCCTTGATCCGGCGTTCCACCATGCGCCGTTCCCGGTCGATCAGTTCCAGCTCGGTCAGCCGGGCCAGGTAACGCACGTGATCTACGCCTTCAGCGGCGCAGATACGGGCCTGCTTGTCATGTTCACGCAAGAACGTGGGCAGCCGAAGCGTTTTGAGATGGTGGGCCAGCAGCAGTTCGGGTGCATCCGTCATGCCCCACCTCCTGCCAGCAGGCTCATGTAGGATGCGGCGGAGGTGGTGGTGATGTTGGTTCTGGGCAGGAAGGGATAGACATCCAGATCCAGCCTCGGAGGCCTTTGCTCGACCCTGCACAAGATCAGGTGCTTGATTGCATCGAAGCTGACCGCTCCCATTCGCAGGGCATCTTTGACGGCAAGATGCAGCACGTCAATCTCGAAGCGCTCCAGAAGGCGCAGGACCTGCACATACTCGCGCTTGCCGGCCTTTCCCTGCCGGGCTTCCAGCAGTCGGCGCAGGGTTTTGAACGCTTCGGGCAACTCCCAGCCCTGCAGAGGCGCGGCCTGATCGAAGGACATGATCTTGCGTTCGATCAGCGCCAGGTAATGCAGTGGATCAAACACCATGTCGCCGGTGTCATAGGAGCGCGAATGCTCAGCGATCACCTCGGCGCCGCAGCCGATAACAACCCGGGTCACGAAGCCCTTGATCCAGACCGCACGGTGGCCGTAGGCAACCGGCACCGAGTAATCATTGCCGCGATAACGCACCACCGATGTCGATGTGACCTGGCCACTTTGCAACTCACAAGCCTCAAAGGGGGTGCCGGGCAAATCCCGCATCGCCGCGAGATCGGCCTTCAGCCGTTCCCTGATGCTGACCTTGTGGCCACGCAGAACATCACCCTGGCGCTTGCGGCACTGCTCTTCCAGGTGAGCGTTGAACGCGTGCCAGTCCGGAAAGGACGGGATCGGCACCATGAAGTTGCGACGTCCGTAGCCGACCAGCCCCTCCACGGCCCCTTTGTCATTGCCCTTGCCGGGACGGCCATAGCGGTCCCGAATCACGTAATGCGACAACATCGCGCTGAACCGCTGGGTTCTTTGCCGGGAGCCATCCGGCAGAATCCGGGCTACCAGGCAGCGGTCATTGTCATAAAGAACCGACTGGGGAACCGCGCCGAAGAACGCAAAGGCATGGACATGGCCGTCAAGCCACGCCTCGGTATTGGCCGCAGGATAGGCCCGGATGTAGCATGCGTCGCTGTGCGGCAGATCGAGGGCAAAGAAGTGTGCCTTCTGCTCGACGCCGCCGATCACGACGGGACTGTCCTGAATTTTGTGCTCTGGCGTGGTAACTGCTCTATAAGGAGACCCACGTATGAGCATCGACAAAAAGCTATTAGACGAACTGATGGAAGGCCGGTCCTCTGGCGACCTATTCGGCAAGGAGGGCATTCTTGCCGAGTTGACCAAAGCATTGGCAGAACGCGCTTTAACAGCTGAGATGGAGGAACATCTTGGGGCAGAGCGCGAAGAAGGTGTCGCGGAGGGCCAGAACCATCCGCCCAATCGTCGTAATGGCAGCAGCCAGAAGACTGTGACTACCGACAGTGGGAAGGTCATCCTGGACATTCCGCGCGACCGCAACGGCACCTTTGATCCGCTGTTGATAGCCAAGTATCAGCGTCGTTTTCCCGAGTTCGACCGCAAGATCGTCAGCATGTATGCACGCGGAATGACGACCCGTGAGATCCAAGGGCACATTGAGGAGATTTACGGCTTTGAGGCATCACCCAGCTTGATATCGGTGATCACTGAGGCTGTGATGGACGAGGTCACCGCCTGGCAGAGCCGACCACTGGAACCCTGCTATCCCGTGGTGTTTATGGACGCGATCCGCGTAAACATCCGCAGTGATGGAGCGGTCTCGAACAAGGCGGTCTTCGTAGCCTTGGCGATCCGTCCAGACGGCACCCGGGACGTTCTGGGGCTGTGGTTCCAGGCCAACGAGGGTGCCAAATTTTGGGCAAAGGTTCTGAATGATCTACGTCACAGGGGCGTTCAGGACATTCTGATTGCCGTGGTCGACGGTCTCAAAGGCTTCCCTCAGGCCATTGAGGCAGCTTTCCCGGAAGCCCAGGTTCAGACGTGCATCGTTCATTTGCTGCGCCACTCTATGAGCTTCGCCAGCTACAAGGACCGCAAGGCCGTGGCGACAGCCCTGAAGGCAGTCTACACCGCCTTGGACGTCGAAGCAGCGGAGGCTGCACTGGCCGAGTTCGAGGAGAGCGATCTGGCCAAGCGCTATCCGGCCATTGCACCGAGCTGGCGCCGAGCCTGGAACGAGGTGATCCCGTTTCTCGACTACCCGCCCGAAGTGCGCCGATTGATTTACACAACGAATGCCATAGAAGCCTTGAACTCAAAAATCCGGCGTGCGGTGCGAACCCGAGGCCACTTCCCGAGCGATGAGGCGGCAGCAAAGTTGATCTACTTGGCGCTCAATGCTACTTCCGCCGAGTGGAAGCGATCTGTGCGTGAATGGCACCGCGTTAAAAGCCAACTCGCCATCATGTTCGAAGAACGCTTTCCCATGGCGTAACTAAAGGCGTCAGGGCACAAAATTACGCACACTCCCATCACGACAAGCGCTTCACCAAAATCGGCCTGTGCATGACCGGGCGGATGGCTCAGCGGCACGAACATCTCCTTGCCGGTCCGCTTACGGTCTCGAACGTAATCCTTGACGATGGTGTAGCTGCCATCAAAACCGCACTCGTCCCGCAACCGCTCGAAAATACGCTTGGCGGTGTGACGCTGCTTGCGAGGGCGGCTCCTGTCTTCAGCAAGCCATTGGTCCATCTGGCTGGTGAACGCATCCAGCTTCGGGCGCCTGATCGGCGCTGTCCGCCGATATCCCGGCGGTTCCGAATAGGCCAACATCTTCGCAACACTGTCCCGGCTGATCCCAAAATCCCGGGCAATCTGACGCCCGCTCAATCCATCCTGGAAATGAGCGTCACGCACCTTCAAATACAAGTCCACGGTGTATATCCCCAAGCCCTCCCGAAATCCGAAAGGGCAAAAGTGGACGACTTTTACGCCGCCCGCGACAACACTATGCCGTCGCTACCGTGGCCGAGTATTGCTCCGCCGTTCACAAGCACCTGGGGCGGCACGAAAGCGCGACAGGTCCAGTTCTTTCCCAGAAGATCCTTCAGAACCACATTGTCCAGCATCGTATCGGCCAGCAGCCGCTTCAGCTTGGCGTTCTCGTCCTCCAGCGCCTTCAGCCTCGAGGCCTCCGACACCTCCATGCCGCCATACTTGGACTTCAGCTTGTAGAACGTTGCCGGGCTGAGCCCGTGCCTGCGGCACACCTCCGCCGTCGGCATGCCTGCCCCTTGCTCCTTGATCATCCCAATAATCTGCGCCTCGGTAAAACGGCTCTTCCGCATTCGTCTACTCCTTCAGGGTTGGGCAGACTCTACATCATGGTGAGGGATTTCGCGGGGGGCAGGTCAAGTTCAATGTAAACCAAGAAGGTGTCTAGGGAACTAGGGGCTATTCAAACACTGGCATAACCCGCCCGTCTTCGAGGACGGTTTACCCTTGGAGAACTTATTGACAGCATTACGATCCATCACGATGCAGAGCGCGGTCATACGGCGCTGCTGGAGGATAAGTTATTGGAACTATTGCGCTTTGGGTACATCAAAAAGGCCGCGAGTCTTTCGACTGCGGCCTGTTCGTTAAAGTTGGTTGCGGGAGACGGATTTGGCCTTTGGCGAACTTCACTTGTCATTGGCGGCTGATTATTCGGCGGCGACAGCAGTGTCGCCGTCTTTGCCGTCTTCCTTGGCCCGTGACTTTGCCGCCTCGCGTTCGGCTTCTTTCTTCTGAGCCTTCAGGTCCTCTTCGACCCGGTCGAGCAAACCTTCTGGCATCAGGGAGTGCTTGGCGATCCGGTTGCGGTTGCCAGCGGTGGCCAACATGCAGATCTCGTAGTAAAATTCCTCCACCGATTCGGGGTGGTCTTCGTTCAGCCAGGTAATCCATTCCGCTACAGTATCAGCGATGGCTTGCCGCGCAGCGCGCTGTGCTGCCTCGTCTTTTCTCGAAACATTGGCCGCAACATTGGCGACCTTGAACATGGCGGCTTGCATAGCCGGGCTCATCGGGATCGCGGTGCGGTTTTTGCGGCTGGATTTGACAGGTCTTGCAGTCATACGCTTAGTCATTTGAAGGTCCTTCAGTCTGTTGATCTCTGCCCGGGGCGGGACTGCCCCGGGCACCGTTCCCATTATATTGACCTCCATTTTTTTGGACGGGAGCGCGACAGGCCAAAAAAAGGCGATCATTCATTTAACCCATTGTCACTATTTCTTTCTTTTTTATGATCTTGTCTTTTCCGCGGGACAATACCGGCTGCCACAGCCTTTTTGAGACGTTCGGTCAGAGACGAGAGGGTGCCGACATCAGCAGAAAATCCAGCGCCGAGAGAACCGCCGATTTTGGACAGCAACTCTGTCGCTTCCTTGAGAGTTTTTGTGGCCAGTCTGAAGTCCTCGCCGACACGCTGAAATGCTTCATTTCGCGCGTTCTTGAACATCGTTGCCCAGCCAGCTCGGAAAGCTTTGGCAACGCGCGATGCCCCCTTGGGCGACCGCTCTGCGTGCGCCACGGCTTTCAGGAACGCGTCGTCGTTTTCGTGCCCTTTGGTGGGTGAGATGCGGTCTGCGTTATCGGAAGCAGGATCAACGACCCCGTGCCCGATCGCCTCCGTGATTTCGATGATGGCCTCGGCCTCTGCAGAACGTTCATCGACCACCACCGATCGCACGGCCAGGTCGTGCTCCCGTTGCGAAAGCTCCCGATCCTTCCTGCGCCGCCAGTCCCGCGTTTTCGTATGTATCAGCTTCGGCGGTGGCGTTTCACCCTGGGCGACGGCCTGACGGAACGCATCCTTGCGCCGCTCGCCACGATCAAGGCCGATACCCTGAAACCAGGTGCCAACGCTATCCTGCGCGTGTTCGTAGTCCTCGATGACCGCGAACTTTGAAGGCTGCAGCATCCGTCGTGTGGCGATGACGTCTTTGATGCCAGTCTTCTTGTTCGTGCGTGTTATTTCCACAGTGACCCGCGGCATGATCACCGCGTGGATGTGATAGGCATCCTCGTCGAGATCCGCCCGCGCATGGATAACATCTTCGCCGAACTTTTCCTGCAACCAGGCAATAGACAGGCGCTCGAAGTCTGCGATCCGTTGGTTGTTGGCGATGCCCTCGTCAAAGACTGCCGCCGGGTCGGCGTCAAACCATTCCCTGTTGGCGGTCAGGATGACTTCGCGCATCGGCCCGTGCCGCGTCGGACGCCAGGGATTGTGGGGCCCCTCGGCCATCCTTTGCTGGATGTCTTTTTTGCGATTGCGTTTTTCGAGCGCCTCCAGCTCTGCGGCGAAGTTCTCTGCCTTGATTTCCGCAATCTCGGAAAGGGCCTCGGCCGCCCAACCCTCAGACCCGATCAGCAGGCGATTTTTAGCAGGCGGGTTCGTGAGGATGTGCCCGACGTCGCCGCCGACCCTCTTGCGATGCTTCTCGTATCCGGCAAGGTTTTCAGGGCCGATACCCTCGAAGCGTAGCACGACTGGGTAGCGTCTGTCGAAGTGTGAACCATCCATTTTTCATCTCCTTGGTGGTGGAGATGAGAAAATGGATCTGCAAAAAATCGCGGCTTAACCAGATTGCGAAAGTTTTTCTGATCGAGGCGCTGATCGGATGATGGCGAATGGAATGCGTGAAAGTCCAAACTAAAACAAACACTGGGGTTGGATGCCGCTGTTTGCCGTTCGTGAAGGGATGACCGTTCCCAGCCCTTCCACGATATTCGTAGCTGGCGCAGCTTGACTGGGGGCGTCGACTCGAAGGGCGGAAAGCATGCACCTTCGCTGCGCTTTGGCTGAATGCCCGCCTTGAAACCGAAGGCGAAAGCAAGACGCTTGTCAGCTTGTTTAAGGTTTACCTTTATGTCGTTTGAGAGGAAGCCGCTCTCGCCCCATGATGACATGATGTTTCCAGAATCGAGCCATCTCACCATGTCCAGATTATCGTGAGTCTTCTTGTACTAGTCGGGCAGTAGAGGGTATTGGATGAGTACCAGACAGTCGGGTCAACTACAGTGTCGTGACGGTAGGATCCCCCTTGATTGATCGTTGAGTGCTATGGGGTTATGCTTCACAAAATCAAAAAGGTCAGAGTATGTTCTACTACTATGGGCGGAAAAAGCAACTCGCGAAGCACTATCCAGAATCAAATTTTGAAACGATTGTGGAGCCTTTCGCGGGTGCCGCCGCGTATTCCTTTTTCGGTGATAATTGGAAAAAGAATGTAATTTTGATTGAACGCGATCCCAAGGTCGCAGAAATTTGGGACTGGATGATTAATTCTGCGACACCTGATGAAGTGGCAGCATTACCTGATCTTCAAGTTGGTGAAAAAAGCTCGGAATTCCTACATATCATTCACGCAGCAACAAAGATGGCATTCAAGTACAGGACTATAAAGGTTACCCCAGTTTTGGCCAGGAATTGGGAGATCAGCAAACGTGTAATTTCCTCAAACCTGCATAGAATCAAACACTGGGAAATATTTTGCGATGATTACACAGCGGCACCCGACGTTGAGGCAACTTGGTTCATTGATCCACCATACAAAGGCGACCCGGGTATGGGGTATGGATTTTCAAGTTCAATGATGGACTACGAAGGCCTTTCGCGTTGGGTACTCTCCCGACGAGGTGAAGTCATTTGCTGTGAGGGGCAGAACGGTGATTATTTGCCTTTCGAGGCCCTAAAACCTTCTAAAGGAGTCGCTGGCAAGGTCAGTGTTGAAAAAGTATTTTACCGAACAAGTTTGGCTGAACGGCAACCCACCCTTCCATTGGCAGAACTTAAATCGGAACTTTTAAGTATCGTTTAAACTTATCTAAATAACGCGGGTCGTCAAGCAAGGCGACCCATCCATTTCCCATCTTTTGCTTTCCGCTTGCGGACATTCCTGTAACTTTGGTGTTACGTCCTGTCGTTCCACTGATTTTCCCCCAATCGTCTTCGTTCAAAAGATCGGAGTAAAATATTCCCGTGATCATGGGATAATTAAACGAGCGGCCATCATCAATGAAGTCCCAGATTAGCCCCATCAATTCTTCCACCTCACGATGATGCGCCTGCCATGTAATACCTGTGAGTTGTTCTATTCTACTTGAACCTGCCCGAAGGTTTGCCCCTGTTTGAATGTTTCCAACAGTACATTTAATTTCAAGGCCTTCCGGGTATTTTCTTAATTGCTCTTCAGTTGCACTCGCAGCGCTTGGCGGCACAATGTCGGGGTGTCCCTTCTCAATCGGATTGACTATGCCATCTGTCAACGATGCCACATTGTCACAAAAAATCGCACCAATCATTGCGCTTGTAGTCTTATAGTCAATACTCCGAAATAGCGTTGATGGCAGATCTCCAAGAATTGCGTTAGTTTGCGAGATCGCTCCACGAATATTTTCGCTTCGAACTTTAAAACCTACGCAGATCATAAATTCTTCATTTATTTTATAAGACATCAATACCGCCCTCAAAAAGAATTCTAAGCCACATCTGCAAATTTGACGGATGGAGGCGCTTCGCAAGCTGATAGCGGGGGTGCCATACAATTGCTAGGTCTGTCTATGGGCTAGGTGACCTCATCTGCGCCGAAGCGGAAATGCGTCGATACGTTTCAGGACGTAGTTTGAACGTATTCCGCCGAAGGACCGCTTTACGTCAAAGGGCCACGACGGCTGCACGCCCCTGAGAAACGTCCGCTTCAAACGGGAGCGGGCGTTCGGCGCAATGTGGAGCAAGGGCCGCTTCGGGTCGTTCACATCCTGAAGTTTGACCACGCTTCACAAGGTTGCACCATCGGCTTTCTGTGCTTAGCTGCCGTCAGAGAGACGCGCGGCATAGGGAAGTCGGGCTCGTAGCCACCGTTCACCGAAATTTTCAACAAGGGACGAACCGGCCGTTCAAAGATTTCGCAATGTCGTTTAGGTATCATTCGTCATCGATAATGAGGACAATGGCGCGGATCATTTACTCACTAAGTAGCTCGCACTCCGCCCCTTCGGTTCTCCGTTCGAGCTACGCATTCGCCAAGGGCAAGCCCCTGGACCCTGGCCGCCTGCGGCGCCCGTGGGAGACGCCCAACTCTCCCAAACCCTCAAGGGGCTTTCAGCCCGAGAAAGGGAGGTTTCGCCCACCCCTTTCATCCCCACTCGCAGGGTCGTCGTTCGCCACTCCCCCTGCACCCCCTGGCAGCCTGTCCGTCTGGGACCAGAGAGGGTGCTTCCCTCTCTGGACACTCCAAGGCAAGGACCACTCGCCGTCTGTCCCTGCACCCTCTCAGGCGTCTCCGACGGTTTTGAGATGAGTGAAATCAAAGGTCAGCAGACCGTCCAAAGCTGCCGTTTGTAGCCACCTTGGGATGCTGCAGTGAGGCCCATCAGTACGGACATTCGTGCATGGCACCGCACACGGTTTTCGGCTTGTGGGCAAAGGTCTTAGCTAAAGCCACCATCAGCAACCGCCCGAGCCCACTTTCGGATTGATCCACCGTTCCGCTTCTGAGAACCTTCCGACCAGTTGAGCGAAAACTGTTCCGATAATAGGATCCCTAGCTCTCGGCCCTTTATGTCTGGATTGTCTTCAATGGCTCGAATTGCTGCCGGTATCGTCCTTGTTTGCAATGCCGCATCAAACACGGCCTGTTCAGATTTCGCCCAATCGCCGGTCAAGATGATAATGGAATCGCTTTCCCTAAGTAGCCCCAAACTAAACAGTGCAGATACTGCGTTTCGGCTCGTGCGCTCTTGAAGCTCAGTCCGCGTACAACCGAGCGGCGGCACACTTTCAAGCGCAGCGACAACAGAGCCGAAAGGCGCTTCACCAATAAACATACCTGACCGGCGGTTCCGGTCATATTTCACCTCCAAAGCATCGCGCGAAGTTGCCTTGGCGTCCAACATTAGTCGATAGTCATCAGCAAACTCGAGAATAAGACCAGTAGAAAGTAACCATCGCAGTGTTCTCCGCAAATAAACTGACTGTGTTTGGGCCGCAAACTGACTCCTTGATGTAATTTCAGAGAAAATTTGCGCCATCCTCTCACGGGAAAAAATATCTCCATCCGTTTCCCTGCGAATACGTCTTACGACCTCATGTGTGAGCCAAAAATCGAATGCTATTCGATATGCGTCCGCGTCGTTATTAAATAATGCTGATAAAGTGCCTTCTTTGCGGTTAGCAGACGCATGCCCAAGATTAACCAGATCACGAACTAAATTATCCACAGAAGCATGAGAGAATTGCATTGCAGTTGCAAGCTCTTCGTAACTTGCCGTCCGCTTATCCCTCAGAAAGTTGAGTGCGGGAACGTAACGTGAAAAGTTAGACTGAGGTATGTAAGTATTTGGAATATAGGGAATTTGCTCTGATAGGACATAGTCTCGAAAAATGTCCCAATAAACAGACAGCCTTGTGCCGCTTCTAATTATCAAGCGTTTCTGTATGAGCGTGTTAACAATCTCTGCGCCGTGTATCTGGTCAATTTTGAAGTATTCAGCTGGAGATTCTTTTGCGATTTGTTTAATACACGCAAATTCTCCTGATGAAAGTCGCTGTAAATCTTTTCTAAACAGCTCTTCGATGTTCAAGCCTTGACCAATAATATCGCTTTGGTCGCTGCCACTTTTTACCAACTCGAATATGTGGACACACAGCTTCTTTAGAAGCCAAGGGTAGCCTTGGCAGTTATCAATCAGAACCCTCCGCAATTGGGGAGAAACAACTTGCCCCAACTCTTTGCCAAATCGCCCAATGGCTTTGGAGACCTCGGCGTCGCTAAAAGGTGGGAGATCAATTTCGACACGATGATCCTCTAACTCGTGCCAAAGGTGATACGCTTTGTGTTCAGTTGTTATGCTACCGTCAGTGCGCCAAGAAAATCCCACGGCGATATTCGTCTGAGCACCCTCTACCGAAGTGCACAGCTTTTTCATGTCCTCAAAAACCTCTGAGAGCTCCGGCTTGTAAAGTAGCTCTTCGAACTGATCAAAGATTAAGCAGATTACTTTCCCTTCATCAGCCAAAGTTTGAAGTAACGTCTTGATCGTGTCTGAACTAAAAAAATTTCCGGCCCCACCGAACACCAAATCATCTACGGCATCCATAAACCCATCGTTAATTGCACTTTTTATCGCAGCAGTTAACGCAAGCTCCGGAAACCGCCTTGTAGCCGCAGCTCGACTATCTACGGCAAATACATATATATTCTTTTTGTTTTTTGCCTTGCGTGACTTATCCACTATTTTATGAACGGTAGAGCTCTTTCCCCAGCCTGATGGAGCTTTTAATGCGAGAACCCGTGTGGTGGTTTTTGCGTCCCGAATGTTGTCAAAAAAATCGAACACGCTATTGATGCATTCCTCTCGGCCGACGAAATCCATAGGGCGAGCGGGTCGCAGATCGGACCAAGCATCAGCCATGGGAACCGTGACGATGCTTTGCAGCTCATCCTCGATGAGTTTTGAGCGTTCAGCAGTAGGTTTTGAATTGCTCCAGTCGAGCTCTGCAAGGGTCGTGTCGGTCGTCCTAATCCAATCACTTAAATCACCGGCATAAGTGCCGCTGGAGGCATGAAAGAGCTTACAAGTGCTTGTGACGCCAGTTGCTAAATCTGCCATTGGCATAGCCCAAAATCGTCCTCTTTCCGTCACTAGCAGATATGCTTGGTCAGTTGCCCGGAACTCTTCTGAAGTCGCACTTAACGAAATCGGATCGACGACCAACCGTGCGTAGATAAGCCGTTCCACCAATTCCTGCGGCTCGTAGATCCTCATTTTGCGCCGCTCTTCGCTTGGCTTGTTTGACCAATCATGCTTTATTCCACGTCCATCCTTTGTCAGATCGTGCGTGGTGATTAGCCAACCCGCATTTGCACCACGGATGAGGACATTTCCCAACATTTTTGAAATCGCATCAGCCGACAAATTATTTCGGTAGGCTTTGCATTCTACCAATACGGTTTCACCCGTCGATTTGTCTTTACAGAGGAGGTCGATCTCCATCCCCGTAAGACGAACCTCTTTTTGCACTTCAAATCCTTGAGTTTCCAAAAATTCCTTTGAAAATAACTCGAGAATTCGACCCCTTTTTGTAGGGCTATCAGTATCTTCAGCGCAAATTTCTATAATGTAATGCAAGGGAAACCTCTAATGGCACCGCTATGTCACAAGCTCAGAAGGTGCGGGGTTGAGAAAGTTAAGTCTGATCAACATTATGGCCCGCAGAAAGAAATGTATCAAGGCAATCACATTCGCATTGGGCCCTACTGGCTGACTGTCTACTTTACTCTAATCAATAGATAACGAAACCATTCTGGCATAAAGGCTACTTTTTAAGTTTCTGGTGATGGTTCGCGTCCGCAGCGAATGTCTGGAATTTGACGAGAGAGCCCCCCTCTCGTCGCTCTCCCGAGTTTTACCTCCAGTTTTGCTGCGCGGTCTTAGTGACGCGCAGCAAAACTGGAGGCTTTTTAGGTCTCCAAAGCTGGTGTCGATTTTTCAATCGCATCACAGGAGACCCCAGATGTATCAATCCCCCCAACCATTCGTGCCGGCCTTTGATTGGCAGAATCTTGTCGAACGCGGCGATGTCGTCTTGTTCCGGTATCCTCTCGCCGACGAATACGACACCTCAACGGACAGGCGGCCCAAACGTCGCCCCTGCTTGGTTCTCGACGTCTTCACCAAAGGCGGGACCTGCTTCATCGAACTTGCCTACGGCACGTCAGCACCTACCAACGCCAACCGCGGTTACGAGGTGAGGGTCGGGGAGTTAGCGTCCTGCCATGCAGCTGGCCTGAAGCGGCCGTCCCGCTTTGTCTGCGCCCGTCGGATCATCGTCAGCGTGAATCATTCTGGTTTCGATGACGACGACGATAGCGGAACACTCATCGGTCATCTCGATCCGCCACTGATCGAGCGGATGAATGCCGTGCAGGCACGGCTACAAGCCGACGCTGACATACAGGCAGCCGCGAAGGAAGAACGCCGGGAACAACAGGCACGATAGTCGCGCGTAGTTCGCGGTTTCCTTTTGGGAACCGCGCCTTCGAGCGACCCCGCACCCCAAACATCAAAGGATAAAGACTATGGAACTACCATTCACATCAGGCACAGAACTTACACCAATGGCAGCCGCCTGCTACCCGCTTGCGCGCGCCGCTGCGACCGGCATCGAACAGGATGTCCTCGACCTCGTTTCGCCAAAACAGAAACGTATGGCGCAAGAACTCGCGGTGCTCCTTCAACGTGGGGCGATCTTCGACAGAGGCGTTCTCGCAAAGCTGCACGATCTGGTGGGCGTGCTTGATGCCGAGATCATCGAAGGAACCTATGTTGAAACGCATTACGATCACTCCTTGGAGAACGTGTCCGATACGCAGGATTGGGGAGAGGAGCGGATGACGCCGGAAGCCGATCGGCTAACCAACGCACTGGGAGTGCTAGTTGAGCTCTACGTAACGCTTTCGGCTGTGCACGATCTTCTCCGTGCCGAGAAGGCCCTTCAGGGGCTGCGCGCAGTAGCCTGACCGAACATGCGGGTTTAGACACCCCGCATCAGGTGCGCTGGCGACCCTTCTGCTGCTACAGATGTCAGCGCGCCGCCCATAAAGAGACGCCCGCACAGATCATCTCTGTGCGGGCGTAGACGATCAACCGTTAAAGGCCACCGTGTCTCGTCGTGTTGTTGGTTTTGTGTGTCCACAACCGAAGGAGAAGCGAATGACCCTCACAAATCTGATCGACCTGATAGCTGAAGTTGCCGCCAAGCGGGCCACCGAAGAGGGCAGAACGAAGGAAGAAACACCAAGCGCAGGGTTAGCCATATGCAGGCACTTTTGGGCAAAGTTATGGCGAACAAGGTCATATCGCATTTCATTCGGTGCGTTGCCACAAAACCGCCATTGATGCGGGGCAACTATCAACGCAATCATCTTAATATCGTGAACAACAGTTCGCAGGAGACCATATGACTTCGACTGCCCGCCGTGCCGTGATCTACGCCCGTTTTTCGACTGAGATGCAGAATGCCAACTCGACCCGAGATCAGATCGCGAGTTGCCGCGCCTTTGCGGAGACAAACGGCTGGGAGGTTCTGGAGACATTTGAAGATGCCGGGATCTCCGGCGCAAACCGCGGCAGACCTGGCTACCAAAAAATGATGCAAGCCGTCAAAAGCGGTCTGGTCGATATTGTTCTCGCCGAGGGAACAAGCCGACTAAACCGCAGTCAGGAACTTTCTGCGAATCTCTTCGCTGTTTGCGATTTCAACGGCGTTGAGATTCACACCGTGGCCGATGGCCGTATCGAGGAGATTCACATCGGCATGAAGGGCACAATGGATGCCCTACAGATCAAGCGGACGTCACAGGAGGTCCATCGGGGCCAAACTGGCAGAATCAAAGATGGCCTCTCTGCAGGCGGGCTTAGTTTTGGCTACCGGATTCCCATCGACCCATCGACCGGATTGCGTAAGACCGGCGAGACCGAGATCGACGAGGCCCAAGCACTCATCGTCAAACGGATCTTTCGTGAGTTCGCAGATGGCAACAGCCCGAGGGCCATTGCCCACCAGCTCAACATAGAACATATCCCTGCCCCGCGTGGGGGAGCCTGGAAGGTTAACACAATATACGGCAACGCAGCCCGTGGCACAGGGATATTGAATAACCAACTCTATGCAGGCATCCGTGTGTGGAACCGGTTGAACTATCGCAAGAACCCAGAAACCGACAAACGGGTATCACGAAAGCGGGATGAGGGAGAATTTGTCGTGCACGATGTGCCCGATTTGCGGATCATCGAACCGGCACTTTGGGAAGCGGTAAAATCGTGCCAACGCACGCAAAGAAAGACCTTGTCAAAAGCGGCGCCCGTCGCCTTGCGACGCAAGAAGTATTTGCTCTCTGGCCTCGTCCAATGCGGCCAGTGCGGGGGTAATATGACTGTTGCAGGATCAGGCGCGCGCCGGGCATATTATTGCGCCAACGCCAAAGAGAAAGGTGCCGCGATCTGCAAGGGCATCCCAGGGATCCGTATAGACCGGTTGCAGCCTTTGGTTCTGGCAGGGCTCAGAGATGAGCTGATGATGCCAGAAGCTGTTGCGCGCTTCTCCGAGGAGTATCGACGCCATATCGCGGAGAAGAATCGAACCAAACACGAAGCGACCGCAGTCTTGCGTCACGCGATTGCGCAGCAGCAAAAATCCATCGACGGCTGCCTGCGCGCAGTCCGCGATGACCGAGCAACGGACAGCATATACGAGATGCTGGTAGAGGCTGAAGCAACCAAGAAGAAACTTGAAGCTGATCTGGCTACTCAGGCTCAGGATCCTATTGAGATCACACCGGACTTAGCAGCACTCCACCGCGCTGCGATTGACGACATCTCTGACATACTCAACGACCCGGATGTTGTGCATCGCGCGTCTGAAGTCCTCGGCGCGCTTATCGACAGCATTACAATCCGTCACGATGCAGAGCGCGGTCATACGGCGCTGCTTGAGGGTAAGTTGTTGGGATTGTTGATCTTTGCGGACAGCAAAAAAGCCGCATCCTATTCGGACGCGGCTTGTTCGCTAAAGCTGGTTGCGGGAGTAGGATTTGAACCTACGACCTTCAGGTTATGAGCCTGACGAGCTACCGGGCTGCTCCATCCCGCGCCGGGGGCCAATGTTTTTGTATTGGCGTTTGTTTTTTTGTCATCGTTTGAGAGATACGTAGAGGTTTTGCTAGGTTTGGCGGTGACCTACTCTCCCACGTCTTAAGACGCAGTACCATTGGCGCAGTAGCACTTAACTGCCGAGTTCGGGATGGGATCGGGTGTTTTGCTTACGCTATGACCACCAAACCGAGTAAAACCTCTATGTTGCTGCTTTTGCCATTGGCAAAAGAGCAACAAGCGGGAGAGAGCGTATCCGAAGGATGCGCGTTCCCGCCCCCTCACCATTCTAGGTAAGGATTTGTCCAAGTCAGTACGACTGATTGTATGTGTATGCTTTTGTCCTAGTAAGAAGTCTTTCTTCTACTGGATCAAATCAAGCCTATCGAGCAATTAGTACCAGTCAACTGAACGTATTACTACGCTTACATCTCTGGCCTATCGACGAGATGGTCTATCTCGGCTCTCAGGGATACCTTGTTTTGAGGGGGGCTTCCCGCTTAGATGCCTTCAGCGGTTATCCTGTCCGATCATAGCTACCCAGCACTGCTATTGGCATAACAACTGGTCCACCAGTGGATCGTTCACCCCGGTCCTCTCGTACTAGGGGCAACTCCTCTCAAGTATCCTACACCCACGGAAGATAGGGACCGAACTGTCTCACGACGTTCTAAACCCAGCTCACGTACCTCTTTAAACGGCGAACAGCCGTACCCTTGGGACCTGCTCCAGCCCCAGGATGAGATGAGCCGACATCGAGGTGCCAAACACTGCCGTCGATATGGACTCTTGGGCAGTATCAGCCTGTTATCCCCGGCGTACCTTTTATCCGTTGAGCGATGGCCCTCCCACTTGGGACCACCGGATCACTATGGCCGTCTTTCGACTCTGCTCGACTTGTCAGTCTCGCAGTCAGGCTGGCTTCTGCCATTGCACTCAACGAGCGATTTCCGACCGCTCTGAGCCAACCTTCGCGCGCCTCCGTTACGATTTAGGAGGCGACCGCCCCAGTCAAACTACCCACCACACAGGGTCCCGGATCCGGATAACGGACCGCGGTTAGACATCAAGCAGAACAAGGGTGGTATCTCAAGGGAGGCTCCACGCAGACTGGCGTCCACGTTTCAAAGCCCACCACCTATCCTGCACATGTTCGGCCTAATGCCAGTGTGAAGTTGTAGTAAAGGTGCACGGGGTCTTTCCGTCTAACCGCGGGTAACCGGCATCTTGACCGGTAATTCAATTTCGCTGAGTCTATGTTGGAGACAGCGGGGAAGTCGTTACGCCATTCGTGCAGGTCGGAACTTACCCGACAAGGAATTTCGCTACCTTAGGACCGTTATAGTTACGGCCGCCGTTTACCTGGGCTTCAATTCAGAGCTCTCACTCCTCCTTTTAACCTTCAGGCACCGGGCAGGCGTCAGACCCTATACGTCGTCTTACGACTTCGCAGAGCCCTGTGTTTTTAATAAACAGTCGCCACCCCCTGGTTTGTGCCCCCAGCCCCTAGTTGCCTAGGAACCGGGCCTCCTTCTCGCGAACTTACGGAGGTATTTTGCCGAGTTCCTTCAACATAGTTCTCTCAAGCGCCTTGGTATTCTCTACCTATCCACCTGTGTCGGTTTAGGGTACGATCTAGCGATGGAGCTATTTCCAGGGACCTCTAAGCAGCCCATTCAATCCGATAAGGATGAACTACCCTCGAGATCCGTCACTTCCATCTGGCCCAGGAATATTAACCTGGTTCCCATCGACTACGCCTTTCGGCCTCGCCTTAGGGGTCGGCTTACCCTGCTCAGATTAGCTTTAAGCAGGAACCCTTGGATTTTCGGCGAGAGTGTCTCTCACACTCTTTGTCGCTACTCATGTCATCATTCTCACTAGTGATCTCTCCACCGGATCGCTCACGCGCCGGCTTCACAGAAAAGACTTTATCTTGTGCTACCGCCTACGGCTACTTGAGCACGTTTACACGTACCAAACAGACGTTAAGCGATAATAAAGATAAGTCTTATGTCACACTACGCTCTGCTACCATGCAATTAATGCATCCTAAGCTTCGGCTCATGGCTTGAGCCCCGTTACATCTTCGCCGCAAGACAACTTATTTAGACCAGTGAGCTGTTACGCTATCTTTAAAGGATGGCTGCTTCTAAGCCAACCTCCTGGTTGTTTTGGTCGTCTCACCTGCTTTCCCACTTAGCCATGAATTAGGGGCCTTAGCTGTAGGTCAGGGTTGTTTCCCTCTTCACAACGGACGTTAGCATCCGCTGTGTGTCTGCCATCTAGTACTCCTCGGTATTCGGAGTTTGGTTAGGATCAGTAAGCCTGTGGGGCCCCATTACCCATCCAGTGCTCTACCCCCGAGGGTATTCGGATGACGCTCTACCTAAATAGATTTCGCAGAGAACCAGCTATCTCCGAGTTTGATTGGCCTTTCACCCCTAGGCACAGCTCATCCCGATCCTTTTCAACGGATGTGGGTTCGGTCCTCCAATAAGTGTTACCTTATCTTCAACCTGGCCATGCCTAGATCACTCGGTTTCGGGTCTGATCCCACAAACTCAACGCCCTATTAAGACTCGCTTTCGCTACGCCTACACCTAACGGCTTAAGCTTGCTTGTGAGACCAAGTCGATGACCCATTATACAAAAGGTACGCTGTCAGGCCGTAAAGACCCTCCAACTGATTGTAGGCGTTCGGTTTCAGGTACTGTTTCACTCCCCTCGTCGGGGTGCTTTTCACCTTTCCCTCACGGTACTGGTTCACTATCGGTCAGTAAGGAGTACTTAGCCTTCGAAGGTGGTCCTCCGATCTTCAGACAGAATTTCACGTGTTCCGCCCTACTTAATACGTCCAATCATGCTTCTTATACGGGACTATCACCCACTTTGGTTGCGCATTCCAACGCATTCTAACCACACTCATGGCTCGGCTGGTCCCCGTTCGCTCGCCGCTACTAGGGGAGTATCAATTGATTTCCTTTCCTCCGGGTACTTAGATGTTTCAGTTCCCCGGGTTTGCTTTTATAAACCTATGTATTCAGTCTATAAATACCTGGTTCTGCTTACTGATGAACCCACCGTCTGCACCTTGCGAACTTACGTCCTCAAGTAGCAAAGCGGTAGGACAACAATAAACAATCAGGTGGGTTGCCCCATTCAGAAATCCATGGATCAAAGCTTATTCTCAGCTCCCCATGGCTTATCGCAGAGTATCACGTCTTTCATCGCCTCTTACTGCCAAGGCATTCACCAAACGCCCTTTTCGCGCTTGATTTGATCCAGAAAAAGAAAGACTGATTTAATGTCCTACCGCCTATTCAGCTACTTGAGGACAATTTAGACCCTCAAACGGCCGGTAGAGTGCAGGACGTCAGTCCAACGCGGGAGACAGAAGCTGGTAAGAAACTGTCTTCCCTTATTCCAGATCAAAAGCATACTTTTACCCGCCCACTCTCTCAGAGTGGACAGCGAGCAGTGCATCTAGCCTACCTTCCGTGCAGGAAGCAGGCGTCACTACTCTGGTTAGTGTACTTGACTTGGACAACACGTCGCTTTCAGTCGCGATACGTTCAAAAGACCGAGGAAACAGTCGAGT